>NZ_JBRFHY010000002.1:0-45899 GCF_052931475.1 Geodermatophilus sp. URMC 62
ATGGGCGTGGATAAGCACGCCCCGAGGTCGGGCAGTTGCACAGCACCGAATGCGACTTAGGTCCGCTCGGACGGCTAACCACCGCCCGCAGTCCCGTCGTCGATCCGCCGCTACCCAAATCGCGGGCTCAGGGGTCGACCAGCCGCCACACATGGCGCAGAGAGGGGTTGTCGGAGCACGCCCACGTTTCAGCCCCCGGCTGGCGCGTGAAGTCTGGCCTCGCTCGACCCCGAGTCGACATGAGCGACCGCCAACCGCCTGGCGTGCACGGGAAGGGAGGTCAAGCCCATGACAGCTTCTGCCTTGGTCGGCAGATTCATCGCATGAGCCTTGGGGTCGACTCGGTTCCTCTCTGCCCATACGGCCGGAACCCCAGCAGACGAAGGACTCTCTTCCTCAGCGGCGTTGCACAACCCCTACCAACACCAGCTCCGGCCTCGAGTTGACGAGGATCGTGAGCTGGGCAGCCTCCCCTGCCGTCTCCTTGTCGAGCCACTGGCGTTCGGCTTTCATCCGGCGGCAAGTGCCGGCGCAGCCGGTGCTTGTCTCGACAACGAGCGAAGCGAGGCGTCAGGAACAACCTCGCCTCCTTCGGAGCCCCCTTCGCCGCCTGCGGCGGATCAGCCCCCCTCCCCCACGACCACCCGGGGTTTCGGGGTGCTCGTACTACTGCGCGAGAGATCAAGGAGGCGCCTTCGGCGCCGCAACGAAGGAAGGGGCGGCCATGGTCAACACCGCTGTCGCCGTTATCTCCCACATGCTGCCGAGAGCAGCTTGCTCGGACCACGACGCCACCCGAGCAGCGGATGGAGCCGGCGGCGGAACTGGAGCAGGTCCGCACGCTGGCCCCGACCGCATCGCCGGCGTGAAGTCCATACCGTCCGGAGCTGGGATGTGGCCGGGCATCTGCCGCACACCAGATGACCCCCGACGACGCCACTCGCCGCTACGCCATGCAGGACCTGCGCAAGATGCGCTCGCGCTACAAGACGGACGGCGTTTGGGTCACCTTCTAGCAAGCGGTCCTCGGGCAGGTCGTCCAAGACGACCAGCGCGCCGACACTGCTGGCCGGGTAGCTAGCAACCAGCTACCTGGTAGCTACCGACTGGTTACCGCAGGCAGATGCGCGTCAAGGGCCACTTCGATCAGGGCACTTCGGTTGGGAGCTGAGTGCTTCTCGACGAGACGGTCCATGACGTCGCGGACGTCGACCGGCGGGCGCAGCGAGATCTGTGCAGTCCCGCGCCGGCCCGGCCTGCGAGACACAGGCTGCGCGCTCTTGCTGAACAGTCCGGAGGTGCGGGACTCAACGTAGCCAGCTGCGGCGAGCAGGTCATCGAGACGTTCGTGTGTGGCGTCGAGTGCGTCGGTGACGAGCTGAAGGTGCGTGCGCCCACTCTGCTCCCCCGCTGCCCTTAGCCGCTCAGCCAGGTCGACCGGGAGGTAGACGATGATCTGCGTCTTGCTGGCCGTCGGCTTGTCGGCCTTGACTGCCCGGGTCTTGCGGGCTGGCGCTTCCTTCCGGGACGCCTCAGTTCGCTTCTCAGCCTCGGAAGCGGCTTCAGCCGCCTTCGGGGCTTCCTCGGGTTCTGCGGGCCTCTCGCGGACGTCTACAACCGTCTCCTGACGTCGAGCGCCCGGTCGCGGTGGGAGCTTCCCGGCGCCGGCGGTGCGCGTTCCGAACGCGCCAGCGAGGCTCTGCTTGCCGATGCCCTGGGGCTCCACGGAGGTCATGCCTGCACCTCCTGGCCCTCGAGGACGTCGACGCGATCGTTCAGATCGACCGTCTCGGCAGCCACGATGCGGTCGATCAGCTCCTCAGCAAGGCGCTGGTAGTCGCCTGCCACGGTGCCGGCACTGGCAGCGAGGGTCTCGGCCTTCCTGCCGGTCTTGAAGCGCTCGTGCCACTTGGGCGCCGTGGCCACGTCGCGCTCCAGCTCATGCATGAGCTGGCCGCGTTTGCGGGCGTCGTAGGCGGCTGCTTCGGCGTGGCGGATGGTCGAGATGAAGACGATGCCGGGGTTGTCGAGGTCCTGGCCGAGGTCGGCGCGAACGGAGTTCTGAACCCGGGTGGCAGTCGAGCCGACACCGAAGAGCACGACGCCGAGGAGCTCGATCCACGGGTTCACCTCTTCGCGGATCTCGGTGAAGAGACGCGCGACCTTGGCAAGGCCAAGGCGGCTGCCGTCGTCGCTCTTGGTCGGAATGACCAGCCAACGAGCCGCAGCCAGGCCGAGGCGCTGGAGCGGCTTGTTACCCGGAGGGCAGTCGATGAGCACGAGGTCGTAGCTCTCGGCGACCTGGGCAAGCGCGGCCGCGAGGGCGGTCACCCCCCCACCGTGGCCCGCCTCGAGTGCGTCGGACAGCTCGTCGAGTTGCTCGCCGCCACAGGCCACGTCGAGGTTCGGCCGCACGTTGGTGAGCGGAATGATCGCGTGTCCGGTGCTGATGGCACTCACGAGCGCTTTGCCGTCGTCGCTGCGGCCGGCGCCGATGTAGCCGAGGTCGTTGCCGACGTTGCCCTGCGGGTCCAGGTCGACGATCAGCACCTTGTAGCCACCGCCGGCGTAGAGGCCGGCGAGGTTGGCGACGAGGCTGGTCTTGCCGACGCCGCCCTTGCCGTTGACGAAGGCAAGGCAGCGGATGAGCTGCTCAGGGCTCCACTTGAGTTCAGGCACGGGTCCTCCTTCAGGGCTAGGTGATCCTCGGCCCTGGTAGCTGGTTGGTAGCTACTGCCACGCCGAACGACGGCAAGTTGGTAGCAACCAGGTAGCTACGTACTAGCCGCTCCCGAAGGGCCATGCGGGGATGCATCATCAGGTAGCAGGCGGCCAGCTACGCGACTGCCATCCGGTAGCAGGTAGGTAGCAGTCAGGCGGCTACCTCTCAGCTACCAGGTAGGCGAATCTGACTGGGCGGCAGGCAGGCGAGGTGCTTGCCCAGACCCCACTCGTGGCGGGCACTAAACTCGACGTGGGCCACCCAGCCGCGGTCGTCATCGTAGAGCCGCCACGCGAACTGGAACCCTGGCCATCAGTGGCCGTCGCGCTCGATCTCCACGGGGCGTGGGGGAGTGAACCGGCGCTCGTCGAGCAGGCGGATCACCACGGAGCCGGACCATACCCACCGTGGGGGGTCCTCGGGCGCGGGCGCATCGAGAGGGAGTGGGCGGCCTCGGTCGTCGCATTAAGCGCTCCCGCGAACTTTCCAGCGCGGCAGCTGAGGAGCCGGCTGGGCCGGCGCTGTCACACCTCAACTCCGCCAGCCAAAAACTCCGCTCCCGCTGCTTGACCCGCCGCCCGTGTCCACCCGAGGGGGGCAGCTATCACCGCTGCAAGGGAGCAGCGGCGTCCTTGGAGAAGGGCGCGAAGCGCAAGATCAGGAGCGAGGCCCATGACAACTGAACAAAGCCTAGAACCCAAAATCTATGTGGCGAGCTTGAGCGACTACAACGCCGGAAGGCTGCATGGTCGCTGGATCCACGCGGCCCAAGGCGTCGAGGCCGTGGAGGCTGAGATCGTCGACATGCTGGGCGAGTCCCGCGAGCTGGTCGCCGAGGAGTGGGCAATCCACGACTACGACGACTTCGGAGACATCCGGCTAGGGGAGTACGAGGACCTCGGCCACGTCTGCGAGCTGGCCGCGGCGCTCGTCGAGTACGGCGAGGTCTTCGGTGCTTGGTACGCCAACGGCGGCCACGAAGACGGCCAGCCGCTAGGCGAGCAGTTTCAAGAATCGTTCTGCGGCACCTTCGACGACTTGGGCGACTACGCCGAGGAGATCGCCGCCGAACTTGGCGAGGTCACCGACCAGCACCTGACGACCTGGCCCTTCCACTGCATCGACTGGGACCTCGCGGGCCGTGAGCTGGAGCTTGGCGGCGACATCTGGACCGCGCCGGCGCCCGTTGGTCGGATCCACGTCTTTCGATGATCGGCGATACTGTGTTGATCATGAGCGAGAGCGGAACTGTCGAGGAGGACCCCCTCCGGGGGTTGGACCCACGACGCCGCGTAGCTCTTGAGCGCATCCGGCGCGAGTTCCGAGAGGCTGGCGGGAGCCGTGTGAGCCTCAGTGACGAGCTGGTCGCCGAGCGCCGATTGGAGGCGGCCGCCGAAGACGGCGACCTGTCCGACCGCAGGTGATCGTCCTCGACGCCTCAGCTTGCCTTGCGCTGCTCAACGACGAGCCCGGCGGCGATGTCGTCGCCCAGCGAGCAGCGAGCGACGACGCCACCATCAGCGCGGTCAACTACGCCGAGGTGCTCCAGAAGGCCGCGCGTATCGGCGTGCTGGCCGAACGAGTCGATGCGACCCTCGACGACTTCGGGATCACCGTCACCCCCTTCAGCCGCCTAGATGCTCGCTTGTCGGCCTCGTTCTACCGACACCGCTCAGGCCTCAGCCTCGCTGATCGGGTGTGCCTGGCGCTGGCGCGCAGTCTGTCGAGTCCCACCTTCACGACCGATCGCCTCTGGTTGAGCTTCGCGGAGGACTTCGGCGTCGAGGTTCAAGTCATCCGCTGACCATGGAACCCAGAGGGCCATCGCCCTCTGGCTGGGAGTCCGCCATCACCTCGTTAGGGGCACCGTTTCGACGCGCCGGGCCGGGAGTCAAGGACGCTTCGCGCTCTGGCGAGTGGCGCTGCGCGCCATCCTTGACTCCCGGCCCGGCGCGTGAAGAGCCTCTACTAGCGAGTTGATGGGCAGGGACTGCGACGGCTCGAGCTTGCATGCAGACCCGCTCTAGCGGGCCGGCAGCTAGCCTCGTGGAGGCCTAACGGGCACGCGATGATGCAACCGCCGGTACGGTAGCTACCTGGTAGCTACCAGGGACCATTGAATGGTGCTCACCGCGCTGCCCGTTGGTCAGCGGCGGGGCGAGGCGGCCTGGTCGGCGTGTCCTCGTCAGCCGCGCTTCGGTCCCCCTGCCAGCGACGTCCGGTCCGGTAGACGTGTGTGCCGCCGCAGGGGCAGGTCACGGTCAGGGCGATGTGGGTGGGGTGGTTGGCGAGGGTGCGGATGTGCCGGGTGGGAACCAGTTCGTCGAGCCCACTGACCGGACAGGTAATCCACAGCACGGCTGATCACCTCAGATCAGGGTTGCAGGTGGCCGGCCTGGGGCCAAGATGCCCCGGGCGGTGATGCGCTGGTCAAATCGGGTGCGGTGGATGGCCGCACGGCGGTGGGTGCCGCGGCGTCGTCAGCGGCCTTGACGGCGAAGGTCAGCTGCCGGCCCTTGTCCGCGGTCGGCTCCGCCTGCACGCCGAGAGGCTGCTCGCTGGGATTTAGTTGGTCGGTGAGGGCGCGGATGCCAGTCCACTCAAGGACGTCAACTAGATAGTCGGTGACCTGTACCGGCGGTAGGGCGGCGAACGCGGCCGACTTGGGCAGCAGGTGCGGCACCGTGCGTTCCGCCGGACCGGGTACTCCAGTCGGGCGGTCAGCCCGGGCCGCAGGGTCGCTCTCATCGGATGCTCATCCTGGCCAGCCGGAGATTCGCGCTGCGCAGGTGGTTCTGGTGTCCAGGGCCAAGGAGCGGTCCAGCTGCGGAGCGATCCAGCTGCGCGGCGCTGAACAACAGCTCAGAGAAGTTCAGCAGCGCCGGGTCGGCGACCAACTGCAGCAGCCGCAGGCAGGTTGTCGCCGGCAGGCCAGTGGCCCGCTGGACCTCGCGGGCCGAGAGAGCCGGTGCCCCGGGGTGAGCACGTCGAGTACCTGGCACATCTTGCGCAGGACCAGGACGGGCTTGGGGGACGACCTGGCTGGGGCATGCCGCCAGACGCCCGCCCTCGTCGTGCACTAGGTCTGTCATCCCCCTTCCCCGCCATGACCGGGTGGGCTACCGCGGGTCCACACCGTGGACATGTCCCTCACTCTGACCGATCGCGTCCCCGCTTCGTCACCGCGCGAGCGGGATGCGACGAGGACGGCCGAAGGACACCTATCCGCAGGATCGGTCGTGCCGCCTCAATCCCGGAGGCGCTCGTTCCCGGACTCACCAGGAGGTGGCCGATAGTGCACACCCAACCGCCCACGAGCACGGAGGCCGCGGCGGCCGCGGGGGGCCGGGGGCCAGTCCGGTCCTGGTGGAACCCGCAGCAGGCATCGCCCATGCGCTTTGACCGGTACCGGCGGGTCGACCGCAGCGCCCGGTTCGGCAACGCGCCGCGCTCGTGGCCCGACCGGACCCTCGACCGGGCGCCGTTGTGGAGCTCGGTCGACCTCCGAGACGGCAACCAGGCCCTGCCCAACCCGATGAGCCCGGCCCGCAAGAGCGCCATGTTCGACCTGCTCGTCCGGCTGGGGTTCAAGGACATCGAGGTCGGCTACCCGTCGGCGAGCGAGGCGGACTTCACCTTCGTCCGAGACCTCGTTGAGGGCGACCGCATCCCCGACGACGTCACCATCTCCGTGTTCACCCCCGCCCGACCGGAGCTGATTGACCGCACATTCGAGGCCGTCCGCGGTGTCCGGCGGGCCGTCATCCACCTCTGCAACGCCACGGCCTGCCTGTGGCGGGAGACGGTGTTCGGGTTGACCCCCGACGAGGTGCGCCGGATGGCCACCGACTCCGCCGAGCGGCTGCTCCGGTTGACCGACACCACACCCGGGTCCGACCTGCGGTTCGAGTACTCCCCGGAGACCTTCAATGTCACCGAGCCCGAGTACGTGCTCGACGTCTGCGACGCGGTTGCCTCGACGGTGGATGCCAGTCCCGACCGGCCGCTGATCCTGAACCTGCCTAGCACGGTCGAAACCGACTCGCCTAACGTCTTCGCCGACCAGGTCGAGTGGATGCACCGCAACCTCGCACGGCGGGACGGGATCATCCTTTCGGTGCACCCACACAACGACCGCGGCACCGCCGTGGCCTCCGCCGAGCTGGCGCTGATGGCCGGTGCCGACCGCGTCGAGGGAACCCTGTTCGGCAACGGGGAGCGCACAGGGAATGTCTGCCTGGCCACCCTGGCGCTGAACTTGTTCAGCCACGGCATCGATCCGCAGCTCGACTTCACCTCGATCGACGAGGTCCGGCGCACCGTCGAGCACTGCAACGAGCTGTCGGTGCACCCCAGGCACCCCTACGTCGGCGACCTCGTCTACACCGCCTTCTCCGGCACCCACCAGGACGCGATCGCCAAGGGCTTCGTTGCCATGGAGCGGTGGGCCGCCTCCAGCGGGACACCGGTGCGCGACCACCCCTGGCAGGTGCCCTACCTGCCCATCGACCCCCAGGACGTCGGGCGCTCCTACGAGTCAGTGGTCCGGGTCAACAGCCAGTCCGGCAAGGGCGGCATGGGGCATGTCCTCCGCAACGTCTACGGACTAGACCTGCCCCGGGAGATGCGGGTGGAGTTCGCCCGGCACGTGCAGCAGGTCGCCGACCGGGAGGGCACCGAGCTCAGCTCGGCCCGGCTGTGGCAGTGCTTCCGGGACAGATACCTGCCCCCCCGTCCTCGCCTGGTGCTACACGAATGCCACGAGCAGACCGAGGACGACGGCGTCGTGCTGACCTTGGTCGTCGACACCTCCGACGGGTTCCGGCGGCGCGTCCGCGGATTCGGTGGGGACACCGCGGCGGCCTGCTGCCAGGCGCTGTCCGCACTGGGTCACCTCGTCCGGGTCCAGCAGGCCGGCCGTCCCTCGCTCACCCGCCTCGATGGGTGCCCCCTCGTGGTCTTCACCGAGGTACAGGCAGGGGACCTACGGCTCTGGGGCGTCGGCCTGGCCGCCACGTCGTCCGAGGCCCTCGTGCAGTCCCTCGTCAACGCCGTGAACCGCGTGCCGGGCGTGCCCCGGCCGGCCGATCCCGCCGATCCGAGCAAGGAGAAGGCATATGCCCCTCATCGGTGAGTCTGTCTGGCTCCCGGACGTGCCCCTCGCCCACCGGGAGTTCGAGCGCCACGCGCGGCTGGCCCCAAACCGCACGGCGCTCACTATCGGCGCCGAGCGCCGGACATACGGGGAGTTGAACGCCGCCGCCAACCGGTTCGCGCACCACCTCCTGGCACTCGGCATGGGGCGGGGAGCCGTGGTGGGCGTCTGCCTAGACCGCTCGGTCGACTTGGTGGTATCGATCCTGGGCATCCTCAAGGCCGGGGCCGCCTACGTCCCGCTCGACCCGACATACCCCGTAGAACGCCTGGGGCTCATGGGTCGCCAGCTCGACACGCTCGCTGCGGTCGTGGCCAATGACGACACGGCCGACCTCGTGGCGACGATGCGCGCTCCGGTAATCAACCCTGCCATCCTGCCGCCCGTCCTCGCCGCCTACCCGAATGCCGATCCGGAGGTTTTACTGAGCGGGGACGACCTCTGCTACGTCGTCTTCACCTCCGGCTCCACCGGCACGCCGAAGGCGACGGCCGTGCGGCACCGCGGCTGGTACAACCTGCTCAACTGGCTGACCCTCGAGTACGGGCTGGACGAAACCTCAGCGAACCTGCTGGTCAGCTCGTTCGGCTTTGATATCAGCCAGCGCAGCCTGATGACCCCGCTGTTCAACGGGGCCACGTTGCACATGCTGCCCAGCCGCTTCTTCGACGTCGGCATGGCATACCGGGCGATCGGCGCGCTCGGGGTCAAGACCCTGCACTGCGCTCCGAGCACGCTGTACCTCCTGGTGGACCGGGAGGTCGCCACCGGGGGCGACGCCCTGGCCCGGATGGATTACGTGTTCATCGGTGGCGAGCCCCTGAAGCCTGCCCGGGTGAGCGCCTGGGCCACCCGGCCGGATAACCGCTGCGTCCTGCTGCACCAGTACGGGGTGGCCGAGTGCACCGACGTCGCCACCTCGCACGTGATGGCGGACTACACCGCGTATCGCTCGGGGGTCGTCCCGGTCGGCACACCGGTCTACAACACCCGCGTCCACGTGCTGGACGACGACCTGCACGAGTTGGACACCGGGGAGGTCGGCGAAATCTGCATCTCCGGCGCCAGCGTGGGTCTCGGTTACCTTAACCCCGATCCGCACAGCACCTGCCGGTTCGTCGAGCCCGTCCTGGACGGTCGACGGGTCCGGCTGTACCGCACCGGCGATCGGGGCTACACCACCGCGGCCGGCGAGCTGGTCGTCGTGGGTCGCATGGACTCCCAGGTCAAGATCCGCGGGATGCGCATCGACCTGAACGATGTCGAGCACGGGGTGCGCAGCAACCCCCGGGTCCGTGACGCCGTGGTCCTCGCGGTGGCCATCGACCCCGGGGACCCACACCTGGTCGCCTTCGTCATCGGACAGGACCCGGTGCTCGATCCCCGTCAGTTGCGCTCGGAGCTGTCCGCGGTGTTGCCGCTGAACATGATCCCGCGGGAGTTCGTCCAGCTCCCGGCATTTCCGCTGAACCCGAACGGCAAGGTCGACCGGAAGCTCCTGGCCAACGCCGCGCGGGCCGGCGAGCCCGTCGTGGGCACGACGTCCTGATCCTTTCGCACCACCGGGCACCGGATCGACCTGGCCGGCTGCCCGCGTACCCGTCCCATCAAATAAGGAGTCAGTCATGAGCGAGACCCAGATTCCCGTCCCCGTCCCCGTTGCCACGGCACCCACCGCCGTGGTGCCCGACGACATCCGGGACGACATCCGGCGGTTCACCACCGACGGCTTCATCGGCCCCATCAAGCTCTACGAGCCCGACGAGGCCGCGGAGCTGATCCGGGAGATCAGGATCCGCAACCAGGACACCTCCAAGGCCCTGTACCGCAACAGCGTCAACTACGACCGCCACTTCGACATCCCGGAGCTGGGCCGGCACGTCGCGCACCCGACGATCGTGAAGTACCTCACGGCCATCTTCGGGCCGGACGTCCTGTGCTGGCGCACCGAGTGGTTTCCCAAGTTCCCGGGGGCCAAGGCGACTGAGTGGCACCAGGTTCGCGACTACAGCTACGCAAACGGCAAGCCGCAGCTGCTGCCGACCGAGACGGACTGGAACGCGTTCATCGACATCACCGTCTGGACCACCTTCACGCCCGCGACGCGCGAGACCGCGTGCATGCGGTTCGTCCGCGGCTCGCAGCGCGACCTCATCTTCGATGAGCACAAGGCGACCGCGACCGGCCGGTCGGAGGGCTACGACGTGGCTTACGCCAACACCGGCTTCTTCGGCTATGACTTCTCCGACTTCGCCGTCGACCCGGACTGGGAGCCGCGGCCGGAGGACGTCGTGGAGATGGAGATGCAGCCGGGGGAGGCGGTCATCTTCACTGCGTCCTGCGTGCACGGCTCGCTGCCCAACATCACCAAGCGGCAGACCCGGTTCGCCATCGCCGCCCGGTACGTGCCGACCCACGTGCGCGTGTACCCGGACCAGGACACATTCTCCGCGCACGGCGCCACCTTCGACCTCGATGAGTACGGGAGCGTCCTCGTCAGCGGTCAGGACGCCTACGGCCACAACCGCCTCCGGTCGACCGACAACCACGGTCAGCCCTTCGTGGGCACCTGGCCGGCCTGACCCCAGCCCCTTTCGACAGACCACCCTTAACTGACCACAGGAGGACAACGGCGTGAACCGAGACGTGATCCGCAAAATCTGGAGCCGCGAGCTGGAGCTCGACGATTTCTCCGACGACGACGATTTCTTCGCCCTCGGGGGCCACTCCCTGATCATGGCGAAGATCCAGCACGCCATCGGCGAGGAGCTCGGCATCGAGGTCCCGATGGACGAGCTCTTCCGACACTCCACCGTGAACTCCATCGCCGCTCACCTCGCGGCCCAGCCCGCGACCGCGTGACCGCGGCGGCGCCGGTGGGCACTCGTCCACCGGCGCCGCCGCGGCGAGACCCTGCAGGTGAGGAGCCGTCATGCAGCTGTCGAGCCGGGGCCTGAAGATGGCACGACGCTCCGGCGTCCGGGCCATCCTCGAGGACATCGCCGTCGCCGCCCGCTCGGGGGGCAGCGAGGAATGGATCAACCTCAGCCCAGGGAATCCGGCGCGCATCCCCGACGTGGAGCAGGTCTGGCAGGAGCTGGCCGAGACCGCGGTGGCCGAGTCCTTCACCGCGGCGTCTAGCCGCTACGGCCCCTCACGGGGCATGGACCGGGTGGTGGAGGCTGTCGTCGACCACTTCAGTCGCAGGTACGGCTGGCCCTTGACCACTGAGAACGTCACCGTGGGGCCAGGCGGGCAGATGCTCTGCTTCGTAGCCGCGGCGCTGTTCGCCGGGGACCACGCCTCCGCCTCGCGGCCCGTCGTGCTGCCGTCCGTCCCGGAGTACACCGGCTACCAGGGGCTGGTGCAGGACAGCTGTGGAGCGGTCGGGGTGCCGCCGCGGATTCGGCTGCAGGGCGACCGGCTGTTCCGCTACGGGATCGACATGGAGCGGCTACGGCGACTGCCCGAGATCGGGATGCTGCTCATCTCGAACCCCAGCAACCCGACCGGCCGTGCCCTCGAGCCGGCGGAGCTCGACCACCTGATCCGGGTGGCCGAGGAACGGGGGGTGCCGCTGATCATCGACCACGCCTACGGGGAGCCCTTCCCACGGGTGGCACGGACGGCGGTCGCACCGCCCTTTCACGCGAACGTGGTCAACTGCTTCACCCTCTCAAAGGCAGGCTTGCCCGGTGAGCGGGTCGGGTTCGCCATCGGGCCGGCGGAGGCCATCGACCCGGTGGTCTCGTTCCTCTCCAACTCGGTGCTGCACGCATCGCAGAGCGCGCAGTGCCTCCTCGAGAGTGGGCTGCGTAGCGGCCGGCTGGAGAAGCTGGCAGACGCGGTCATCCGGCCGTACTACGCAAGCAAGCGGCGTGCCGCCGAGCAGCTGCTCCACGAGCTCCTCCCGCCGTCGGTGGACTGGCGGCTGCACACCGCTGACGGCGGGCTGTTTTGCTGGCTGTGGATCAACCACGACTGGTTCGACGACCTGGTCCTCTACGAGCGGCTGAAGCGGCGGAAGGTCTTCGTCGTCCCGGGCCGCCACTTCTTCGTCAACCCCGAGGACGACGGCTCGCTGGGCGGCCACGCCACCCGGTGCGTGCGGCTGAGCCTCAGCGTAGAGGAGCCCGACCTGGCCGAGGGCGTGCGCCGGCTGGCCGAGGAGCTGGAGGTCATGAGCCGTGCAGCATGACGTGCTCCTCGCGGGCTCGGCCGAGCTGACGCTCGCCCACACCGCCCACGACCGGCCGACGGTGCTCTTTGTCAACGCAGTCGGCATGTCGTCGCAGATCCTGGCCCCGGTGGCGGCGGCGTTCGACCGGGCCGGGATGGGCTTGGTCACCTGGGAGCTGCGCGGCAGCCCCGGTCCCACCCCGAATCCGGTTGACAGCCGGCTAGACGATCACGTCGCTGACGGGCTGCGGGTCCTCAACCGGCTAGGGGTCGGCGCCATGCACGTGGCGGGCTGGTGCACCGGTGCGCCGGTGGCGGCCCTCCTCGCCGGCCGGCTGGGGGAGCGGGCGCTCAGCTTCACGTCTGTCGACGGCGCTTTCCTGTTCGGTGGGGTCCCGGGTGGGCCGCTAGGAAACGCGATGTGGGCGATGTGCGGCGAGATCGTCGCCGACACCTCCCGGGCCGAGCACTTCGAGCCGATCACCCGGCCGCGGGTGCAGTCGGCCGCGGTCATGGGGCTGGACGGCGGGTCGCCGCTGTTCGCTCAGGTCACGTTGCCCTACCGGCGCGGCGTGGAGGGATTGCTCCGCTACGCCCATGCCATCCGTGCTGCCTGTCCGCCCGACCCGGGGAGGACGTTGCGTGAGATCCGCTGTCCGGCGCTGTTCACCGCCCGTCGCGACGACCTCATGGTGAGCCATCGCAACGCGCAGCAGGCCGCCCGGCTGGTGGCCGGTGCCCGCTTCCGCCTCTACGAGTCCGGCGGCCACTACGGCCTGTTCCAGGACCCGGACACCGTCGCGGAGCTCGCCGGCTTCATGCGGTCGGCGGTCGGGTGCGTACCGGTGCGGTCCTGATGCACGGGGTGGGCGAGGCCGCTGCCGCCAACGTCCGGACGCTGCTCGCGGTGGCCGTGGTCATCGCAGGCGTCCGCCTGGTCGGCTGGCTCGTGGCGCGGATGGGGCAACCGCAGGTGATGGGCGAGATCGTCGCCGGCATTGTGCTGGGTCCGAGCGTCCTGGGGCTGGTCTGGCCAGACGCCGTCGGCTACCTCTTCTCGGCCTCGGTCATCGACGCGTTGCGCGTGCTCGCACAACTGGGCCTGGTCCTGTTCATGTTCTTGGTAGGGACCGAGCTTGACCACGCGGCGCTGCGGGGCCAGCGGCTGCGGGTGGCCGTGATCGCTCAGGCGTCCGTCGTCGTCCCCGTCGCCATGGCCGTCCCGCTGGCCCTGTGGCTGTACCCCCGCCTGGGTGACGGTGGGGACCTGCTCGGCTTTTGCCTGTTCGTCGCCGCGGCCATGGCGGTGACCGCCTTCCCCGTCCTGGCTCGCCTGCTGCGCGATACCGGCCTGGCCCGCTCGCGGGTCGGGGTGCTCAGCCTGGTGTGCGCCGCGCTCAACGACATGGTCGCCTGGTTCCTGCTCGCCGTCGTGGTCGCCGTCCTGCGTGCCGACGGCCCGGGTGAGGTCACGAACACGCTGGTCCTCACCACCGGGTTCGTGACGGTCATGCTCGGGGTGGTCCGGCCCTTGCTGGTCCGTCTACCCAGTCCGCCGCTGTGGTGCGCCTTGCTCGTGGCCATCCTGAGCGCGGCGGTGACCGAGCAAATCGGGACGCACGCGATCCTCGGCGCCTTTGTCGCCGGTGTGGTCATGCCTCGGCGGGAGGAGTGGCGGGAGTCTCTGCACGGCCGGCTGGACGGCGTCGTCTCGGTCGTCCTGCTGCCGATTTTCTTCGCAGTCGTCGGGCTGTCCACCCGGATCGACGAGCTGACCGGGTACCACCTGGCGCTCGCGGGAGTGGTCGTCGCGGTGGCGATCGCGGGCAAGTTCGGCGGCTCCTCGCTGGCCGCGCGGTGCGCTGGCGAGCGGTGGCCCGAGGCGATCACGATCGGAGTCCTCATGAACACGCGGGGCCTCACCGAGGTCGTCTTGTTAACGATCGGGCTGCAGCTGGGAGTGATCACCTCAACGTTCTTCACAATCATGGTGCTGATGGCCCTGATCACCACGCTGATGGCCGCGCCAGTCCTCCGGCTGATCGGCGCCCGACCGGGCGAGCGGGCCGACGTCCCGATGCTGGTGCAGGAGCCCGGGCCGGTCGGGGAGACGAGAGGGGTGCGCTGAGTTGATCGCTGAAGGGGGGACCGGGTCCAGGGACGGCTGCGGGTCACTCACCGCTTGCTGCGCGCGTAGTGGGCCGGGCTGATGCCCAGGAACCGGCGGAAGTGACGGGCCAGGTGCGACTGGTCGTAGAAACCGGCCATGGTGGCCGCCTGGGCGGGTGTGTGGCCGCTCAGGAGGAAGCGGCGGGCGAGGTCCACCCGCCGGCCGGTGAGGTACAGATGCGGCGGTATGCCGAACTCCCGCCGGAACGTACGCACCAGATGCGCGGGGTGTCGCTCGTCGAGGATTTCGGCCGCCTCGCCGAGGGAGACCCCCTGCTCAACCCGGGCGTCGAGCAGGTCCCGCAGCGCCTGGGCCACGCCGGGGTCGCGGGACCGCGTCGCGGCGGCCCGCGGCTTGGCCCCCAGGTGCTGGAGCAGCCGCTCCCGGATCAGAACTAGGCGGCTGTGCGCCTCGAGGTCCTCGCTCCGGTAGGTCAGCACCTGGTGAAGCTGGTGGACCCGGTAGCGCAGCAGCGGATCGGCCAGACTGGGCTCGTCGACCGCCGCGCCGATCAGGCCGTCGTCGAGCACGTCCCGCTCTAGGTAGAGCACACGCTTGCGGAACCCTTCCGGGCCGACGGGGCGACCGTCATGGGGGACGTCGGGCGGCAGGAGGGTCACCCATGCCTGGACCGCTCCGTGCTCATACCGGTCCAGGCCGTAGCGGACCATGCCGTCGTCAACGATCAGCAAGGTCCAAGTGTCGTGGGTGTGCGACGGATAGCTGTGCTCGGTGAAGCGCGCGTGGAACACCTCGTGCACGCCCGGCACCAAAGGGCGCCACGCCGTCACTGTGTTGACCACGATAGGAACTTATTCGTTCTGTTAAGAACGTACTAGAGCGTCGCGCACTGTGACAGCATGGTTTCCTCGTGCAGACGCAAGACTCACCGATCCGTTTCGACACCAAGATCACCGTGTTGCTGCGGAACGATCTACAGCCGTGGCAAAGCCTCAACGTAACGGCCTTCCTGGTCAGCGGCATCGCCGCAGCCGTCCCTGAGCTCATCGGGGAGCCCTACGAGGACGCCGACGGCACGCCCTACCTGGCGATGTTCCGGCAGCCGGTGGTGGTGCTCGCTGGATCCAAGGAAGTGCTCACGGCCGCCCACTCCCGGGTGCTCTCGCGCGGGCTGCCCCGGTCTGTCTATACCTCGGACCTGTTCGCCACCAACAACGACCAGGACAACCGCGCGGCCGTGCGGGCCGTCCCACGGGACGAGCTCGACCTTGTGGGCCTGGCCGTGCATGGGCCGCGCAACGCGGTGGACAAGATCTTCAAGGGTGCTCAGATGCACCGGTGACCGGTGACGGGCGGGAAGTGAGGGGGAGACGACCGTGAAGACCGAAGTTCGGTCCGACGCCGAGTCCGGTGCGACGCCGTACGCCTACCTGTTGGTCACGATGGCGCTTTTTGGGAGCGCGTTCGCCAGTTCCAAGCTTGTGGTCGGCGAGGTGCCGCATCAGGTGGCGGCCCTCCTGCGTTTCGGCGGCGGGGCTCTCGTCCTGCTCCTGCTTGCGCTGGTGATCAGGAAGGGGCGGCAGCCGTTCTCGCGGGGGGCGGTAATCCGTGCTGGTGCAGCCGGCCTCGTCGGCGTGTTCGCCTACAACGCCTTCTTCTTCTGGGGTCTGTCCCTGGCCCCCTCGCTCGACGGCAGCATCATCGTCCCGGTGCTCAGCCCCGTCCTGACCACGACTTTCCTCCTCCTGACCGGCCGGGAGACAGCGGGAGTGGCGCGCGCGGTCGGTCTTCTGCTGGGCATGGCCGGTGCCGCTCTGTTCCTCGCCGGGATCGGCGCGGAGTCCGGGATGACCGGCGCGCGGCTCGCTGGTGACTTCATCTACCTGCTCGCCGCGGCCTGCTGGGCTACCTACAGCATTATGTCCAAGCGGATGCTCGGGGGCATCGACCCGTTGCGCGCCACCGCGTGCGCCACGCTGGTCGGCGGACTGGCGCTGGCGGTGCTTGCCGTGCCTGTGCTCGGACAGGTCCGCTGGACAGACGTCTCCGGGACGGCCTGGGCCAACGTCGCTTACCTCGTCGTCGGGCCCACTGCCGTGGCCTACCTCTTCTACTACCGGGGACTCCGTGCCGTGAGCCCCTCGACGGCAACCATCATGATGTTCGCCGTGCCCGTCTTCGGGACGGTGTGCTCTGTCGCCTTTCTGGGGGAGAGCTTCACCCTGACCCAGGCCGCTGGAGCGGCGGTCATGATCGTCGGCGCGCTCCTCGCCGTGACCCAGGGGCGCCTACCCCACTGGTCGGGTCCACGGCTGCTCCCGCGTCCGGTCCGGCGGCCCGTCGCAAGCCAGCCCGCGGTCGACACCGCCGACGCGCACAAGTAGGTCTGCTCCTCTTTAGTCCTAGACCGTTGCTGTTCGTCAGCGGTCCTCGCCGGACCCCGCAGCACCGCGGGTATCGCTCTGCAGCGATACCGGTACGCCCTTTCGCGGGCGCCGTCAGAACGAGGCCGGTCCGCGGACGGCCGACGCTTACCAGCAATGGGAGAGCTTTGTGGTCATCGGGCATTTCCGGGTCCTCGGCCCGCTTCAGTGCACTCTGGGTGGGCAATCAGTCGCCTTGACCGGCCAGCGCCAGCGGGTGGTGCTCGCCGTGCTGCTGCTCGCGCAGGGGCGCCCCGTGACGCTGGACCGGCTGGTCGACGCCGTGTGGGAGGTGCCACCCGACACGGCGGACAAGCAGGTTCGCAACGTCGTCTCGAGCCTGCGCGTTCCCGTCGGCCAGTTGGGGGCCTCGGTGGGACTGATGGAGGGCGGATATCACCTCGATCTCGGCCGCGCCCGGCTCGATCTCGACGAGTTCGAGAAGCACGTCCAAAACGCCCGCGACCGCGCGGCCGTCGGCGAGGCCGAGGACCGGGAGGGGGCGGTCGCGGAGTTCCGGGCCGCTCTGGACCTCTGGCGGGGGCCGGCGCTGGCGGGGCTGACCAGCCCGGTGTTGCGCAACCGGGTGCTCGGGCTCGACGAGCAGCGGGTGGCGGTCTTCGAGGAGTGCGTCGCCCTGGAGCTGTACCTCGGTCGCCACCGTTCCGTGGTGAGCGAGCTGTTCCAGTGGGTCGACGAGGAGCCCCACCGCGAGAGCCTGGTGGCGTTGCTCATGCGCGCTTTGATCGCCTCGGGCGCTCGCGACCTGGCGCTAAAGGTCTACGACCAGACCCGCGAGGTGCTCGCCAACAACCTCGGTGTGGAGCCGGGGGCCGAGCTGCGCGGCCTGCGCCGCCAACTCACCGCCGAGCCGGCCCGCCGGGCACCCACGGCCGGCCTCATGCCGGTGCCGCAGGGCCAGCTGCGCCCGGCGCCGTCCGTGGCGCAGGCCCCGCCGGCCCGAGGCCCGTGCGCCCTGCCTGCGGACATCGTCGATCTGGTGGGGCGTGGGTGCGAACTCGCCCGCCTGTCGTCCTTGGGCAAGACGACGCCGGATTCCCCGACGACCTCCACTGTGGTGGCGATCGACGGCATGCCCGGCGTTGGCAAGACGGCGCTGGCGGTGCGGGCGGCGCACTCACTGGTCGACGACTTCCCGGACGGTCAGCTGTTCCTAGACCTACAGGCCTATAGTCCCGGCCAGCCGCCACTCGACCTGTCGGCGGCCGTAACGTCATTGCTTGTCAAGGTCGAGGTGCCCGTGGGCATGCTGCCGACGCGGCTGCCTGATCGGCTGGACCTCTGGCACCGGCAGGTGGCGCACCGTCGCCTCCTGCTGGTCCTTGACAACGCGGTTGACACCGCACAGGTTTCCCCGCTGCTGCCGGCCGGTCCAGGGTGCCTGACCCTAGTCACCAGCCGTCGGCGGCTGACCGGGCTGCACGCGGCGGCACTCGTCCCACTGGAGCTCCCCGGCCCCGCGGAGGCCCGCAACCTGTTCGTACAGGCCGTGGGGGACCGGCGCCCCCTCGCGGAGGCCGTAGCAGTCGACGAGGTGGTGCGGCACTGCGGTCGGCTGCCCCTCGCGCTGCGCATCGCCGCCACCCGGCTGCGGCACCGGCCGGCCTGGTCCGTGGCCGAGCTCGCCGAGCGCCTGGCCGACCCGGCACACCGGCTGGACGAGCTCCGCACCGACGACCTCAGCGTCGCCGACGCGATGGCCTCATCGGTGCATCGGCTCGGCCCGGTGGGCCAGCGCCTGATGCGCCTGCTGGAGTACCAGGACGAGGAGATCGCACCGAACACCGTCGCCGCGCTCGCGGACCTCACCGAGAGCCAGGCCGGGCACATGCTCGAGGACCTGGTGGACCTACACCTCGTCGAGCCGCGGGGTCCGGATCGCTACGCCCTTCACCCGCTGCTGCGGGCCTACGTGTCCCGCCTGCCGGGGGCCGAGCTCTTCGGTGCGGGCTGGGGCCGCGACGGGCGAGCGGCCTGACGCGGCCGTGGACGATGCCGCCGAGGCGCGGGCCCTGGCCGCGCTCCTGGAGCAGGCGCGGGTCTGGTGCCGTTCCGTCGCACGGCTCACCGGGACCCGCCCGGCGCTCACCGTGGCGAGGGCCTACGCGGTACAGGCGGAAGGAGTCGCCTTGCGGCTGCGCGCGGGTGCCCGGCCGCGCGGTCTCAAGATCGACGTCACGACAACGGTCACGCAGCATCAGTTCGGCATCAGCCGTCTGCGGGCTGGTGGCCCCTGCTGCGCACGCCATGGCCGACACCCTGCCGCTCGCCGTCCTCGCCCGGTCCTCGACGGGACCATGGCCGCGCCGTCCCTCCCGGCCGGAGCGCCGCCGTGGTGCTAGAGCAGCTGCTACCGCGGTTCGTGGCCACCGCGGAGGCGTTTGGCGACGACCACGAGGTGCAACTCTTCCCATCGGAGGAGGCGGTGGTCGCCGCGGCCGTGGGTCGGCGGCGGCAGGAGTTCGCCACCGTCCGCAGCTGCGCGCGCCGTGCGCTGGCGCTCCTCGGCGCGCCGGTCGTGCCGCTCATCCCCGGCGCCCGCGGCGCCCCATCCTGGCCGCCGGGCGTGGTGGGCAGCATGACCCACTGCGAGGGCTACCGGGCGGCTGCCGTCGGCCGGGCCGGGCAGGTCTGTGCGCTCGGTGTGGACGCCGAGCCGCACGCACCACTCCCTCGCGGCGTCCTGGCCCTCATCGCCCGGGAGGACGAGCGGGCGTGGTTGCGTGAGTGGGCCGAGGAGGACGGGTCCGTGTGCTGGGACCGGCTCTTGTTCAGCTGCAAGGAGTCGGTTTACAAGGCATGGTTCCCGCTGACCGGGCTCTGGTTGGACTTCCACAACGTCGGGGTTGAGATCAGTCCGCGCAGCGGAACATTCACGGCCAAGGTCACCACGCCGGCGCTGCTAGGGCTGCAGGGGAGGTGGGCACGGTGGCACGGGCTGCTGGTCACGGCGGTCGCCCTCCCGGCCGGTTCTGCCGCCCTTGGCCCGTCGGGATGACCGGCCACCGGCAGTCGGAACCGTCCCCGCGCCGTCCCGCCGCGGCGGGGACGCTGAAAGGACAGTGCGAGGACGGCGAGACCGAGCATGGCCCCTAGAAATCGTTAACGGCGGACGTTACGAGCTCTGCTGACAGCTGGCGCAGCCCGCGCTATGCCAGAGGCGGGAGGTATCCCGATGGCGGCGGACTGACCCCAGTCCTCGGGGTTGGGTGGGACCGCCGGTGCTTACGAGCAAGCTGATCAGTCGTCGCTGGTGAAGGCTGCGGCGATCGCGTAGTTGGGGGAGCGGTCGTTCTGGTTGCGCTTGGCGATGTAGCGCCGGGTGGTGCGCGGGTCGGCGTGGCCCAGGCCGTCTTGGATGTCTTGGAGCGGAACGCGCAGCCGGTCTGCCTCGGTCGCCCAAGCGTGGCGAAGGCTGTGCGGTGTCACGCCGGCGGGAAGCTTGGCTAGCTTGCAGAGCCGGTCGAGCTGCTCGTAGGCGCTCTTGTACGGGTAGCGGCTCACACCGTCGGCGGCGAGGAAGATCGGCCCCGAGGTGCGCTCACCGATGTAAGCCTCAAGCGCGCGGACCGCCTGCGGTGGAACGACGGCACGAGCGGTTCTGCCGCCCTTGCGCGTCACCTTCATGACGCGGTGCCCATGGTCGTGGCCGAAGTCGCGCACGTCAGTCCCGAGCGCCTCGGAGATGCGCAGACCCACCGACGTGAGCAGCAGCACCAGGGCAGCCGAGCGAGGCGAGTGCGTGGTGGCCGTTGTGATCAGGGCGCGCACCTGATCTGTCGTCAGCCCAACGGCCTGCGACTCCTCGGAGACGCGCGGCCGTCGCACGGACGCAACGGGGGAGTGGGTGAGGACTTCGGCGGCGATGCCGTGGTCGTAGAAGCTGGACAGCGCCGAAAGGCGCCGGGCGACCGACGCGGCTGCTGCTGGCCGCCCTGTGCGCTCCTGGGGTGTCGTTGTCAGATGACGAACCCAGGCATCGACGTGGTGACGTTCGGCGGCGAACGGGTGGACGCCGAGCCCCGCGCACCATGAAGCCCACGCTTCGAGGTCGCGGCGGTAGACCGTCGCGGTGCGGGTCGGGTAGGCGAGGAGCCACGCGGCCGCCAGGCGCAGGAGCGGATCATCGGCCGCGGTGCCCGGCAGCCGGTCGAGCGGCTCGGCCCGCACAGCGGGAACCGGAGCGGCAACGTCGACGGCTAGGGGCACCAAGGTCACGTCGTCGGACGCTAGCCCGAGGGTGCGACAGCGCAGCCAGTCATGTTCGGGCGTCAGGTCAGACGTTGTCCGAACCGCCTGCGTGATCATGGCCCGCGCTCACTTGACGTTCTCCATCTCAGTTGTGGGCTGAAGGCGCCCGATGCCAAGGACGAAGCGACCGGTGCGGGCGGCGTAGCGCTGGTAGTCGCCGCCATGGGTGGCGAGCAGGTAGGGCTCTTCGATGAGTCGCACCTGCAACTCAACGGCCGTCATGAGCGCAACGAGGGCGATCACCGACAGCCAGGTGGGCACCATCAAGGTGAGGCCCAACTGGGCCAGGACCATCGCGGTGAAGATCGGATTGCGGACCAGGGCGAAGACTCCAGTGGTCACCAGCTCGGTGCGCTCTGTCTCTTTGACCCCGATTCGCCAGGAAGCGCCCATGCCGGTCTGAGCGGCCAGGGTCGCGACGAAGCCGACCAGCGCGAGGACCACACCGAAGGCCGCGACAGCCGTTATCCCTTGCATCGGCGCCACCGCACCCGCAGCGGCCAGAATCAACGCAGCAAGTTCGAGGACGAGGGCAGCGATGAAGGAGACGCCGGCCCACCAGCGCAGCGATCCAGGCTTGCCCGAGATGCCGTTGAAGCCTGACGAGCCGGTGCGGCGGATCTGCATCCAGGTACGGACCCCGAAAACAACGGCCAGGCCCACCAGGTAGATCGCCAGGGCCGCGACCGTCATGACGCGTCCTTGGGTCCGCAGCAGTCACAGCCCGGCTTGCAGCCACAACTGTCCGCGGCGCCGTGTCCTCCTGCGAAAAGGGCCTCGGCTGGCGAGCAGCAGTTGTCGCCCCGCCAGGCCTCGCGGCCTTCCTTCAGCGCAACGGCGGCGATGACCAGGGCGGCAATCGGGTCGGCCCAGGACCAGCCGAAGAGACTGTTCAGCGCCAGGCCGACGAGCAGCACACCAGATAGGTAGGTGCACAGCAGTGTCTGCTTGGAGTCCGCCACCGCCGAGTTCGAACCAAGCTCACGGCCCGCGCGGCGCTGGGCGTAGGACAGGAACGGCATGACCGCCAGGCTCACCGCGGCAAGCACCAGGCCGACCGTCGAGTGTTTTGCCTCGCCCGATCCCAGCAGCGAACGCAGTGCGTCGACGGTGACGAAGGCAGCCAGTGCGAAGAACGAGACGGCGATGACCTTGAGGGCCACCTTCTCGCGAGCCTCGGGGTCACGGCCGGCGAACTGCCAGGCCACCGCCAGAGCCGAGGACACCTCGATCACCGAGTCCAGCCCGAAGCCGATCAACGCCGACGACGACGCCGCGGTGCCCGCGGTGATCGCGACGACGGCCTCGATCACGTTGTAGGTGATCGTCGCGGCCACGAGGAAGCGGATGCGCCGGGACAGAAGCTCGCGGCGATCAGCTGCTACGACGGTGGTCATCACTCCTTGATTCCTTCGCGCGCTGCCGAGCCGTAGGTCGGGCAAAGGTCGACGGCATCGCCGGTGAGGGCCAGCAGTCGCTCAGCGGCGCCGAGCAACTCGAGCAGCTCGGCGCGCGTGGTGAGAGAGAACAGGGAGGCGCGGCCGACGGGGCGGGACTCGATGAGGCCGCAGTCGCGCAGACAGGCCAGATGCTTGGAAACCGTGGACTGCGCCAGGCCGAGGTGCTCGGTGAGATCGACGACGCGGTGCTCGCCAAGGGAGAGGTGGCGAAGGATCGCCAGGCGGGTCGGGTCCGACAGCGAGTGGAACAACGACGCCGCTGGCGACAGGCCAGAGGTCTCCAGCCGGGGAGCGGCAGCTTCGGTGTTCTCTGCTTTCATCGCCATATAGCGATGTTATCGACATACTCGCCGCAGGAGTCAAGTGGGATCTTGGCGACCCGCAGAAAATGTCCTTTATCTGCGGGTGTCGGAGAAGACCGTGATGGGCTACGTCCTGCCCTCGACGAGACTCGCTCCGGCGCTTGCCTACCTCGTCCGCCGGGGGTGAGCACAACACGCTCGGGGAGGTGGCAGCCCAGCGGGGGTCGACGCGGTCGGGCAGGCGTCGTCCGTCGGGTCGGTTCGGTCCCACAACAGAATCCCTTTATGTTGTGCCGGTTTGCCGTTTTAGCGGCGTTGTACTCGGCGCCCGAGGGGCGGCCCAGACGGAGACTCACCGGCTCCTGGACAGCGTGTTGGTGGGCCCATTGCGCTCTTGGCGCTTGCCATGCTCCTGTGATGCGGTCGTGTTGCGGGCTGCGGAGGTAAAACGATGAGCGCGCTGAGTGAGGCCTCGGAGTTGGCCGCCGAGCTGATCGGTGTTAACCCGCGCCGCGCTCGAGCCTCGGTGCGGGCCCTGTACAGCCGCCCTCGGCTCATGCCGAGAGACTTGACCGCACCGCTGCTCGTCCAGCCGCAGGCTCTTGGCCCGGCGACACTACCCGGAGCAGTGGCTCTCGGCGACATACAGCAGGTGATCCGGCGGTGGACTGCCTTGGGGATCAGGGGAGTCAAGATCTTCGTCGCCGGCGCTGACCGGGATGAGCGAGCCGCGGCAGCTGTGCGCCCCGGCAACCTGATGACCCAGGCTATCGAGGAGACCCGGGCAGCCTCGGCCAAGATGGTGATCACCACCGAAGTGTGCGGTTGCTCGTGGACGAGTCATGGTGACTGCACGCTCCTCAGCACGAGCGGCCAGATCGACCTTGAGGCGACCCTGGAGCTGATGTCGTCGATGGCCCTGCTTCACGCAGAGGCCGGTGCGGACATCGTGTCACCTACGGCCATGCTCGACGGCTCCGTCAGGGCTGTGCGCAAAGCCCTCAACGCCGCGAGTAGGCCCGATGTCGGCGTCTGTCCCAATGTCGCAATTCACTCGGTCCTATACGGACCTTTCAAGGCGCTCATGGGCACCGATCCCGCCCGAGGGCATCGTCGCGGACTCCAGCTTGAGCAGCAGGATGCGGATCGTGGAGCTCTACAGCAGGCAGAGATGTGGCTTCGGGAGGGGGCAGACTCCCTCACATTGCAGCCGGTCATGTCAGCTGTCGACGTGCTCGTCAAGCTGCGAACAAACGTCAATGTCCCGATCATCGCGTATTCGACTTCAGGCGAGTACGCGGCGCTGCAAGCCATGGGTAGCAGCGCTTCGCTGGAGTACCACGCAGCTCTCAAACGCGCCGGAGCAGACCTTATCCTCACCTACGCGGCCGAGGAGCTGGCCCGCACCCTTGTCGAGGGAGGTGCCAGTGGTGAATGACGAGCCATATAGCTTTCCTACAGGGCTGGCCTCGATCACGGTTGATGCCCAGCAGGTTGGGTTCGCGATGTCCTGTGACCCGCGTACCGGCTCACTCTTGGCGACGCTTGCGGCCTCTAAGCCCGGTGGCCGGTTCATAGAGCTCGGGACCGGTGCAGGAGCCGGATCTTCCTGGCTGCTGCACGGGATGACTCTGGACTCCCAGCTGCTGTCGATTGATGTTAGCGACTCGACTCAGCGGATCGCGCGGAGACACCTCGGGTCGGATCCGCGAGTTTCGTTCGAGGTGGCCGATGCTGCTGCCTGGATCGACGCGTATGCGGGCCCGCCATTTGACATGGCCTTTGTCGACTGCCGGCCTGGGAAGTTCCAACGGCTGGACGTCTTCCTCCGGCATCTTGCAGCAGGTGCGCTCTACGTCGGCGACGACCTGCTTCCTCAGCCAACGTGGCCAGAAGACCATCAGCAGCGTGTGGACGGCTTCCTCGAGCGCTTACCCGGCATCGGCGAGCTGATAGCGACACCCATGGCATGGGCTTCCGGGCTTGTAGTCGCTACCAAGCGCGCCTGTCCGGAGAGCTAGGCTTCTGGGGTGAGCAGGTCACCGGATGCCTCGCCTAGCCTGCGCGTAGGCACGCGCTCGTCGCCGATGGCCCTGGCTCAAGTTGAGCGGCTGAAGGCTGAGCTAGCCGGCGCACAGCCGGAGGTGGCAGTTGAGGTAGTCGCGCTGACCACGAGCGGGGATCGCTGGCAAGGGAACCTGTCCGCGCTGGGTGGTAAGGGAGCCTTCACCAAGGAACTCGACCAGGCCCTAGTCGCGGGGACGGTCGACGTGGTCGTCCACTGCCTCAAAGACGTCCCCGGTGATCGTCCCCTACCAGCGGGGACTCGATTCGCTTGCTTCCTAGAACGCGATGACGTCCGTGACGCTCTAATCCATCCCGGCAAGCTCCAGCTTGCTGCCATGCCCACGGGGTCTGTTATCGGGACATCCTCGGTTCGCCGCATTGCCCAGCTGCATCGCTACTTCCCTCAGCTTAAGACAGTGCCCATAAGGGGAAACGCCAATAGCCGTCTCGGCAAGCTGGACCGCGGGGACTTCGACGCGTTAATCCTTGCATACTCCGGTCTATGCCGGATTGGCATGGCCCAGCGGGTGACCCAGATCCTGTCGCTAGAGACGATGTTTCCTCCAATCGGGGCGGGAATTCTAGCTCTGCAGTGCCGCGAGGATGACTTTCAAACCCTTGATATTCTTCGCTCGCTCAACCACCACCCAACCGCAATGGTGGTACAGGCCGAGCGGACGCTCCTTTATGCGCTAAAGGGACACTGCAACAGTCCGATAGCCGGCCATGCAGCCGCGTCTGTCGACGGTGCGCTCCACTTGCGCGGACAGGTCTTCTCCGAAGATGGCAGCGCGCTGATCGCGGCTGATCAGGCGGGGCCCATTGAGCAGGCCGAGGACTTGGGGCGGTCGGTTGCTGCGGACCTACTGGGTCAAGGCGCCAGGAAGCTCATCGACGCCTCCGCGCCTTGAGCTACGACTATCGGTCGACGCAACTCGGGTCACTGCGACCAGGGAACGTATGAGGGCTGAAGGGGACGGCACCCGTGGGTGACACTTGGTGTTTTCGGGTGCGGTTCCGGATCAGCCCCACCGTCAGGATCGAGACGGACGAGGTCGAATGGGCTCTTACGAACCCGGCAGAGACCCCAGTGACGCTGAGGTCGCTAAATCAGGGGGAGCCGCTCAAAGACGCTGCGTCGATGCAGCTGCGAGGAGGCCCCTACTCGACGGCCGTCGAGGCGAGTTCGGCGGGCCAGCTATGGCAGTCCATTATCACGCGGGCATTTGCGCGATACTCGATCGGTGCGGACTACGGCAGCAGGGCGTTTGAAGGAAGGCTGAGCGCGGAGGGTCTGCGTTGGTATCAGATGACCTTCTACATCGGCCAGCCTTTGAATGACGAGTCAGGAGTGCAGGTCTTCGAGTGTTACCCGCCGCCACGCTTCATAGCGAGTAGCGCACAGGCTGTTGTGGGTCGGTACAAACCGCAGGTTGAGGAGGCTGTGCGGCTGGCCCGCCTAAGCGGGGAGCGGCTCGATGACCTGCATATGCTGGCGTTCGAGCTGTACAGCGGCTCCTTCTTCCAGCCCTCCGCCGATGCCCGGTTCCTGATGCTAATGATGGCGCTGGAGACCCTGATTCAACCTCGATCGCGCGCTCCGGAGGTCCGCGCGCATGTCGACGAGATGATCCGGTCGACCAACGTGGCCACGCTGCCTGACAACGAGAAGGCCTCCATCGTCGGAAGTCTGGAGTGGCTGCGCAGCGAGTCGATATCTCAAGCAGGCAGGCGAACTGTGTCCGGGCTCGGTGACAGACGGTACAAGGGGCTCAGACCAGGCGCCTTCTTCACCGAGTGTTACGAACTGCGCAGCGCGCTCGTGCACGGGCACGCCGCACGGCCACCGGCGACCAAGGTGAACGAGATGGCCGGCCCTCTGCAGGACATGGTGGGGCACCTGATCAGCGGCGAGCTGGCTTACACGCTGGCAGACTGACCAGACCCCACGACCCGCGGAACAAAGCTGCCTAGTACCACGACCGGCAACCTTTGCCCTTAGGCGGCTTCAGACACGCACTACGCCGACGATGATGCCCGCTGGTGCGACCTTCTCCGGCTGGCGAACGACACACTCTCGTCGTGAGCACTTGGTTGATCGCTGCCGGCTTGGTACTGGCCCTCGTTGTGGCCGGGGCGTTGCTCGCCTTGGTGCCGGAGCGGCCAGAAGGGGTGCAAGACCCCTACCACCATTGGCGGCCGCTCCCTCCCTGGCACCAGCGTGTACGCCAACGTCTACAGCGGCGGCACCAGCTCGTTCTGAGCTACCTCGGAGTCATCGCCGTTGCCGTCCTCGTGCTCGTCGTGTGGGTCTTGCCGTCGCTGCTCACCCGACATCCCCTCCTGATAGACGCAGCGGAGCGACATCAGGCGATTACTGGCACCCGCACAGGGTTGGTGGCCTTGCTCGCTGCCATCGGCGCCGCCGGTGGCTTGGCCTACACCGCCCGCACGTACCGACTCAGCCGAGAAGGGCATATCACCGACCGCTACTCCAAGGCCGTCGACCAACTTGCCAGCGAGAAGATTGAGGCCCGCCTCGGCGGCATCTATGCCTTGGAGCGGCTCATGCGTGACAGCCCGGCGGACCAGCCGACGATCATGGAGACCCTCGCCGCCTTCGTTCGCGTACACGCTCCCCGCACCTCGCCAGATACTCCTACTGACGGAACGTCCCCGTCGGTCCCGGATCACCCCGCCGGGGACGTGCAGGCGGTCCTCACTGTGCTCGGCCGCCGGCATACCATATGGGGCGAACCTCCCATTGATCTAAGGGGGACCAAGCTCACTGGCTTCTCTCTATACAAGGCGAGTCTGAATGACGCCAACCTTCAAGGCGCAGACCTGACCAACGTCTACCTCATCGGGGCAGACCTGACCGGCGCTTGGCTCGCGGGGGCCAACCTAATTGGTGCTGACCTAAGAGGGGCTAACCTGATCAAGGCGGACCTCTCATGGGCGAACCTGACCGGCGCCGATCTCGACGGGGCAGATTTACGCGGGACCATTCTCTTTCGAGCGACCATGACTCGTGGGTCCCTCAGCGAAGAGCAATGGGCGTACTCTGTGTACAACGACGAGATTGAATGGGTGGAGGGCCAGCCGCGGCCCGTCGTCCCCGATAGGCCGGTGTACGGCCTTCCAAGACCCCGGCCCTTGCCTCCTTTCAACCCTCCACAGACCTGAGTGGCGGGGCTCCCTCCCGATGGGTCTCGGCGGCTCGCCACAAGCTGGTCGATGGAAAGCCGTTCTCGGCGAGCGTCAGACACGTGCGAGGGTTGCACGGGGCGCGCGGGTAAAGCAGCCGTTCAATAACTCCAGCGTCGTCCTTTCAGCGTGAAACTTGCCCGTCACCCCTTCGCGGCCGCAACCGTCATCGACACCAGGGCTCGTGCAAAGTCCTAAATCCGCTGGTCGGTCGTCGGGTCTGCTCGGCGGTCAGGCTGTGATGAGGGCGTCGAGGACGTCAACCCGGACGAGTCCCGCGCGCAGCAGCCACCACGCTGCTCTCTGAACGTCGTCATGGCTCAGGCCAGCCGCCTCCTCCACCTCACTCACCGGTAGATACAGACCTGTCGGCTCCACGTCGGCCCGGCGCACCACTTCCCGGAGGACGGGGAAATCTCTGCTTTCCCATACGTCGTTCAGCAGCTCCATCGCATACCTCCTGGCGTCTGACAACCATGGCGACCGCTCCTCCTACGACGGGTTCAGTTACCAGCTCCAGCATGACGATGGGGTGTGACACCCCATCCATATGGCTCTTGAGAGCTAGAGGTCCAGAGGCGGGGAGCGCTCTCGGCTCTCTGGCAGGACTGCTTGACGGCTTTTCGTGCTTCGGTGTACTTGATCACCGCGGCGGTGGGGATGAGCGTCATGGCGCTGTCTCCTTGAAGAGGGGCACACCGAGTTCGCGAAGTGCACCAGGCCAGGCGGTCATCCAGTCGCTCATGACCTCGGCCAGCGCCGCGAGTCCCGCCGATGCCTCGTGTACGAGGGCTTCAGCGTTCGGTGGCTGGTGCTGGCTGGTGCCGTACATCGTGAGCTTGCTGCTCCCGTCGGCGGCCTGCTCCCAGGGGTTGAAGGTTGCTACGCCACCGGCGACGCTCTGGGGTCGCCAGCGGTGGAAGTCGACGTGACGCCGGCTAGTTAGGGCGACCCAGCGTGGGTCTTGGGTCAAGGCCACAACGCTGTCGGCCATGCGATCGACTGTGGGTTCTCCAGCAGCCGCAGCGGCGGTTTGCAGCAGCTTCGCCAAGCCTTTGTTGAGTGATACCCAGGCGTCGGGACGGGTGCTAAACGGCGCAAAACCCTTGGCTTCCTTGAGTTTTTTGTCCTGGTTGATGACGGCCGCTGCGCCGGAGTGAACTAGGAGCGTGCGCAACGTGACGTTGGCAAGGCCATGGCCAGCGCTGATCGCGTAGTACCCCGTAATCTCAGCCAGTGCCCGCGCGGAGACCGAGAAGCGGTCGCCCTTGGGTGCGTTCGGGCTCCGCCAGAGGCGCATGTCTTGCTCGCAGGTCCAAGCAAGCCCGAGCTGCTCGCCGGTTGCGGCGATTCGTCCGATGAGTTCGGACAGTCGCCCCTTCGGCAGCCGGTGGGTAGCGCCGTGCATCTCGGACCACGTCGCATGCGCGCCGGTGTTCTGCCACTCGAGGGCCGTCTCGACCGTCCGCGGAAGAGGTTGCGGCCAAGGTCCCGGATCGACCCCCGAGGACAGGGTGCGCAGGACAAGGGCGGAGACCTCTCCGGTCTCGTCGTCGGCTGCCTCAGTCACGACTCCGGACAGTACCTCCGGGTGTGACAAGACCCTTAGATAACTTCCTTTATCTACGGGTTGACCGGCGCGTTCGGCCAGGCGTCTTACCCGGCGCAGGGCGAGTTAGAAGACGACGCCGTGAAGCAGTTGCAGCCCCTCATGCGCCCACTGCTGAGCGTCGGCGCTGGCGGCCTGGCTTGCTCCAGTCACCATGCCAGCGGCTATTGGTGCCAGGACTCCCTTGAGGGCGGCGAGACCCTTGCGGATCGAGGAGCGGTCCGGCTCGGGCTTGACGACCTCGTTTAGGACGTCATTGCCGGCTTCTGCAGCAGTAGCGCGCTCCTCGTCACTTAGCGGAGCTTCTGCAAGTTGGCTCGTCAGGAGCCCGACGGCTCGGGCAAGTTCCTCGAAGCCTGGGGTTACCTGCTCAGTCTGTACCTGGTTCTGGGTGACGTGTTCGTTCCCGAAGGCGATCTGCACCCCGTGGCCATTGGAGTGCACCACCGGACCGTAGTAGGTGTTGTAGGTCGCGGCGGCACGAGCGACGTCGGAGCTGTCGGCGTTGAGGGGGATGCGTACTCCACCATCCTTGGCAAATTCTCGCTCGATTTCTCGCTTCATTTGAGCAATGCCTTGCTGGTTGATCTTGAATCCCGATGGCATGGATATACTCCCCGAATCGTTGGTGCTCTAAGGGTACGTCCTTCATCAACCAGCCCGTGGCGGGATCGCCGGGACCTCTTGAGAGCGTTCTTCGCTCAGGTTGGTGGAGATTCGTCGTGAGGCGGCTCGTCCCACCCATCGGATCGTGTCCGCATGTAGCGCGCTGTCCCGTTGCTCCTCGCCGAGAGACTCGTCGGTCAGGGGCGCCTCGCCGAGGGAGGCGCGGGTCGGGATGCCCCGCGGAGGTGGGCGGCGTTGTTCTTGACTGGCACCGACGACTAACCCGGTGAGCTGGCGGCGGGGTTGGTTGGATCGGTGGGGGTGGTCATCAGAACCCCCACTCGATGCCGCTGCCGCCCGTAAGGTTCTCGTAAATGATCGTGCCGGAGGTGGCCGGCACGTCGATCATGATCGACCCGGCGAACTGCTGGCCCGGCCCCAGGGTGGAGGGCAGCTGCTCGCTCTCGTCCAGGCAGCTGAACGCTGAGAAGGTGCCTAGCTGCCCGTTGAAGGTCACCCCGTCGGGGCCGACGAAGCTCATGTAGCTGTTGTTGAACGAGACGTCACTGACCGCGCCGGGGTAGTCGGTGGGCACGGTGGCGGCGCGCACGTCCAGGCGGACGAAGTGTCCGTTCTCCGGCCCGTCCTGCGCCGGGTAGTCGCCGGTACAGGGTGCGTCGACGGTGACGTCGTCGATGGTGACGGTGGCGGTGACGGTGTCGCCTTCGGCGGCCAGCGGTACTTCTTCTCCGAGCGCGGCCACCCGGTTGCCCCGAGGGCTGATCTCCGGTCCGGGCTCCTGCGCGTCCTCCGGTGTCGCTTCGGTGGTGCCCTCCTCGCTCGCTGAGGGCAGGGCCGGGCCAGAGGACTCTGTGTCGGTCGGCGTGGCTTTGGTATTGGCCTCTTCACTCGGTGAGGGCAGGGCCGGGCCAGAGGACTCGGTGTCGGTCGTGTTACCGCCGGCGCAGGCAGTTAGCAGCACTACGGCGGCGGCGACGTTGGCGGCGCGGGCAGTCAGGTGGGCGGTGCTCACAGGTCTCCTGTCGGTGAGGGACGGGGTCGTGCTGCTGATCCACAAGTGACCCCCTCCCAATTGCGGCCAGGGGTTCCTCCGCGTTACGGCTACCGACCTCGGAACGTCCACCCTCCGCTGAACACGTTCCGGGTCAGCGTGCCGACGACGGTACCGCCGCCACCTCCGCCACCGGCCATCATGCCGAGCAGTGCCCCGCCGACGACAATGATGACCAGCCAACCAATCGGATTGGTGATGAAGGTCTCCCACTTCTGTGCGTACATTTCGTCACGGCAGATGGGCTCCTGGTACGCATACAGCGCCGCTTCGTCGTCCGGGCCACCGCGATGTTCGCCTTCGCCCTCCACGGCATTCATCCCCGACTGCCCGGCCATCGCCATTTGAATGGCCTCGTCCCGGGTGTCTGCTTCGTACTTGATTCCCTCCAAGCGCATCGGGATTTCGGTCCGCTCGCCGTCATACACCACGGCCGGGTCTATCTCGTTCAGTACCGAACCGCAATCGACCATGCGCACCTGCTCAGTGCGCGTCCATTCGACAGTGCCGACGTAGAACGGTACAAGGGATTGTGTCGTGTCCAACACTCGTTCCATTGAGACGATGTTGAGCGGCGAATCGGTCCAGATGATGTAGCCGGACTCTTGGTGTTCCGTCGCCTTGTTGTACGACGGGATAGACAGCAGTGCCAGGACGCCCAGCACCACGCCGGCGATGATCAATTTCACGGTCGCGCTTCTCCTAGGCTTACGGGTCGCGGAACTGTAGCGCTGGGTCCCGTGGAAAGGTGCCGTCTCGCCTGTCCCACTGTCGACCCTCGAGTTCTCGTTCTGCGTGACCGTTCTGGAATACCTTGGGGCGGACGGTGCCACTACGGGTGACAATAGAGCCGTCTCGCCGGGCAGCTGCAAGTAGTTCGTTACGCGCTCTATTCACCAATCCAGTACTGACCGCGGGTACGAGGTAGAGGTGCATCGCCCGGCGGGATAACAGGGGTGAAGTCGTTGTCGAGCGTCTTGGCGATGAGGTCCAAGACGTGCTCGTTGCGGTGAGGTGCTTCGTAGTAGAGGGCTTGGGCCATGTCCATGGACTTGTCCGCGAGAAGCTCGGCAAATACGAGGGGTAGTGCGGGAGAGGTCATGTCGAGTTCACCGATGAGGTCCGCTGCCAGAGTCGCAATGTCGGTGATGTGGCCCCAGGGGTAGCCGCCTTCGTGGTACACGTCATCGGCCTTGATCTCCGCGCCGATGTCTTCGGTCCACCGCACGATGAACCAGTAGGACTCGACGTTGCCGTTCCATCCGGCGGTGACGCTTAGCTTGCTGTCCTTCTCGGTCGGAACCTTGCGCGAGGTGACGCGCAGAGGATTCTTCACAAACGATGGGCGTTCGTCTGGGGGGAGTCGGTCTGATGGCATGGTGGTCATCTTCTCGTGATCCTGGGACATTTCCAATACGGCGTGTTTGCGGTAGTCACGGCGGCTCAGCCAGCCGATGGCACTGCATCATCGTCGTCTGCAACCATGCGCAGCTGCCGCGGTGGGGGCGGCAGGATGGCGGACTGCACGACGGGAGGGGTGGTCGCCGGAGCAGCTGCCGGAAGTGCCGGCACGCGGCGGGGAAGCTCGCGTGGGGGGCTCGTTGGGTATAGCTGGGTGTTGCTGGTGAGAATCTGCAGCCACTTTCCGATGAGGTCGCCGCCGACTTTCACGATCTGCCACTTGGACCCGATCACGACAAGGGCTTCACCAGCGTTGAGCGAGGCAAGGTCGCCGGGGGTCAAGTGGCGTTCCTTGTGCACGTTCCTCGTCTCGCTGGTGCCGGCGGTGAACGATTCGCCGGAGTTGGAGCCCTGTGAGCGGGAATTGCTGGGCCAGCCAGCGCCATAAGTACGAGTGATCTGCTCGCTCGTGCCGTAGCTTTGCGTCTCGGACGTATTTGTCGAGTACGTGACGTATTCGCGGTCGTAGTCACCGCTCAAGACACTGAAGGCTTCCAGTGTTGCTGGGTCTGAGATTCCGCCGAAGAGAACCTTGATGTTGGCAAAGTCGGTGATCGAGCGACCCTCGCGGCCCCACACGGCCTCGGCTTGGGAGAGCGACTGCAGGAACACCATGGTCTGAAAGCCCTGTCCGAGGCCCTCGGAGAGGTACCGGAACAAATACGGGGTTGGTGCGATGTTGCGCGCTTCGTCGAGTGCGCACAGAAGAGGTCCGCGCTCGTGGGTCTCAAACGGAGAGACCCGGTCGTAGCGCGTCGTTGCTTGGTAAAGCGAATCGATCAGCGAGACGAACAGAGGAGCGGCGAACTCCTGCATCTGGGCGTCGCCGGCCATGTAGAGCGTGTCGCGGCTGCGCACAAAGGTGTCAGGGTCGAAGTTCTGGCGGCCGGCATCCATCATCGGGCCGGTGAACTCATAGGCCTGAATCATTGTCTTGAGCGTCGACCACACGTCACTTTCGTGCTTGACGTTGCGGTCGAGCATGCGTGAGGTGAGCGCGCTGATGGCAAGGGTCGTGCCCATCTGCGCGCGGCCATCCAGGCGGGCGTGAGCGGCCTGCAGAACCTCCAGGGGCTCATCGACGTTCTCGCTGCGAATCCAGTCGCGCAGCAGGTTCATGGAACCGTCGGGGTGGAACGAGGCGGCAAAGAGCATGGGGGCAAGCAGCTCCTCGGCTGTCAGGTCCCAGTGGCGACTGCTGGCGTCGTTCTTGGTTCCGTAGCGGTTGGCAGCAATCAGGGACTTGGCGGTGATCTTCGCGCTGTCCCAATCAAGAACGCTGGTGAGGGGCGTCCAGTAGGCGCGGAAGATCCGGACAGCGCCGCCGTGCTGGCGTGAGATGGCGTCGAGCTGGTGGTCGTCGACGGCGTGCAACGGGTCATAAAGCCACAGGCGCCCCGAGCTCGCTCGTGGCAGCGCCGTGTAGCGCATGCCGTCGAGCTTGGTGGAGGCGAACACGGCCGGGCCGGGGTGCAGTGAGACCGCGGGCACGGCAATGCCAAGGGTCTTGCCTGAGCCAGCGGGAGCAACGACGAGGGCGGACTGGCGCCGGCCACCGACCACCAGGTCTTGGTACACGGTGGTGTCCACACCGATGTAGATGGTGCCGCGGTTCGAGACGTAGGACGCTGCATCGACCTTGGGTCGGGGCGAGCGCGCAAAGGCGTTCAAGGGCCGGGTCCGAATCCACTCGGCCCACTCCTCATAGACCTGGCGGTTGTACTCGCCTTGCGCCTTCTTCTGCCATGCGGCTGTGACGTGCAAGCGCCGAAGTGATTCAACGCGCGCAGCGCCGTAGGCGCCGATGAGGAGGAAGAGAACCAGGGTGCCGAAGGTGGTCGAGATGAGGTAGCTGATCACCGTCACCACGGCAAGGAGCTTCCAGTGCTGGCGGTAGAAGCGGTAGAACGTGGCGTAGATGCCCACTGAGTTATAGGGCTTGGTGTCGTCGAAGCCGCGGTGATTCGGCGGCACGCCACCCCACGCCGGTGGGATGACCTGGTTGGCAATGACCTCCACAGAGGCTCCGTCTCTAGATCGGTGGGGTGGTGGGGTTGATCCTTTAGAGACCGAGACCCATGCCGTCGTCGCGGTTTATGTCTCGGCTCTGTTCGAGTCGCCGTTGGCGTGCTTCACGGGCAGCTTCGATCTGTCCCTGTGTGCGGCGTGCGTAGAACTCCTGGGATGACTCACCCGTTTGCTGCTTTCGGGAGAGCAGCGCTCGGCGTCTTGCAGCCGAGTCCGACCCCTCGCGCTCGCGAGCGGCTTCCTGCCCGCGTTCCTTGCGTGCGGCTTGAGCGCGCGCAATCCGGTCCTCAATTTTCGTCGACCGAGGTGTAACTTGCTCGGAGGTCCCTGGGCCATCGCCACCTGGGCCACCACTACCGGGGCCGCCGGGGCTATTGGGGCCGCCTGGGCCATCGGGGCCGCCTTTGGTCGGCGTCGGCTGGCGCCACTCCTTGCCCATGCGGGCAATCTCGTAGGCCAGGTCGGGGTCCATGCGCGGGCGCGGTGTCGGCCGCCCACGGTCGGCGGGACCGACCAGGTACGGAGTACGCGGGCCTTCCTCCGGGTGCTCTATCTCATCGCGCGTGACCTTCCGCGCGGTCTTCAGCTGCTCGTTGAGGACCTGGGCGGGGTGGTCGTTGTCTTCGAGGTCGATCCCGCGGGCAGCGTTGGCCAAGGTCCTACCCGCGTCGTAGCCCTCCTTGTGCAGCTGGTCGAGAGCCTTACTCAGCTCAGCGAGGTGAGGGTCGGCCTTCACCCGGTCGACCTGGGTTTCACCAGCGACGCGTTGGAGGGGGTAAAGGCGGCTGTGTTCCTTGGTCTCTGGAACCAGGTCGCGGCGACTTGTCTTCATGAGCACGGTTGGCTCAGGCTGCGGTGCCCCGTCGAGGACACGTCGAGCCGATTCGATCGGAGGAGAGGACTCGATGAGTTCGGCCAGGTGGGTCTTCGGGTCCTCGCCGTGGGTCTCGTGGTCGAGATAGACGTGGGCCTCGTCGGTGGCACGGGTGTTGGCTGAGTACAGATCCCGCTTGAGGTTCTCGCTGTGGGCCGGCGGAACGGTCTGCACGATGGAGTTCTCAGCACCTTGGTACTTCAAGTTGTGTACCGCATAGCGCGGCATGAGGGGCTGGGTGGGTGCCGATCTCTCCAGGGTGACTGCGGTTGTATTGCCGTCGTCGAGCTTGATCGACGCCCGGCCGGTGGCGAGGTCGACGTGGTCGACGGTGCCAACGGCTCCGTTCTTGATCTGCACTCCGTCGCTGGTCACCTGGTTCTGCAGGAAGATGATCGGGTCACCGTCGTGCAGCGACCATGAGCCGGCCCGGCCGGACGAGGAGGTGGCTTCGTAGGCGAAGCCCTCCCGGGGGATCTCGCCGTGGCGGATGCGGTCGTGCTGGATCAGCCGGTTGAGGCTGTCAACAGTGGTGTTGCTGCCGCCAGGAACGATCACCACCACATCAGGTGCTTGGTATCCGCGGTTGCGGAACGCCCGGTTGTCGGCGGCGATGCGGTCCCAGGTCTCCTGCTGGGTTGCACTCACATGCACCCGGCCGCGCTTGTCGAGGTTGATGATCGCGGCGTGGCCGAAGCCCTCGCGGATGGCGAGGTTCGCAGCCTTGTCGCGTTCGTCTCGCTGCCGGTGCACTTCGGTCAAGCGGAACACCGCCTTGGGGTGGTCGACTTCGGTGGCGTCTTGGAACCAGCCGCCGGCGCCGATCGGCTGGGCCTGCTCGGGGTCGCCGACGCCGACAAGCCGGGCCTCGCCGATCACTTCGAGCAGGGCGTCGATGTCTGGGGTGGACACCATGGCCACCTCGTCGATGACGACGAGGCTGCGGCGGTCCAAGCGCAGGTGGCCACCTTGGGCCAGGGTCACGATCCGCTTGATGGACCCGGACTCATCGGCGTCGAGCTTCTGGCCGGTGTGGTTTCCAGTCAGTGCTGCGGTAGAGACCACCACCACCTGGTCGATGACGCCGGCGGTGCGCAGTGCATCGACCGCAGGCTTCATGGCGGTGGTCTTGCCGCTGCCAGCATCGCCAACGAGAATGACCAACCCTGAGCCGCTGGCGATGGCGTCGACCACCTTGCGTTGCTCGTCATCCAGCGGGCGGGGCTGAGCAGCGAGGGCAGCATCGACCACCGCGGTGGGCGCGGCGGGGAACTGCGCGGCGGCCTTGGCTGCCAGGCGCCACCGGGTGCTCTCCTCGCGGCCGAGGTGCTCTGGAGTTGCCCGCGGCACGGTGTCGGGTGCGTAGGTCTTGCCGTCGGCGCCGACGTAGGCCGAGCCACCATTGATCGGGGTGGCGAGCACGACGGTGTGGTCGAGGACCTTGGTCTCGTAGTCGGCCAGCTCGTCGGGGGTGAAGTCCAGACCCTCGGCGCAGCGAAAGAGGGTGGCTGAGGCGTCGTAGGCGGTGAAGGACGAGGCCTTGTGGTGCAGCCCGTTGGGGCCTTCGAGTCGGCGCCACAGTTCGATCTCGCGCTCCTCGAGGGGAGCCCGCTGTACCTCGCGGGCGGGCTGGCGCAACTGGGTGACCAGGTCTTCGGTGGCGAGCAGAACGCCGCGGGCCGCCATCTCGTCGTGCCACCGGGAGAAGTCCGGATTGGAGTCCTGCTCCTTGTAGTCGCCGTCCTTGGGCAACTTGGACTCGGCCATCAGCCGCTTGGAGGTGGCCGGCGAGGGCACCCGGCCCTCGTGCTGAGCAGCCCACTGGGCATCCAGCGCGATGCGACGCGCGTGGTTGGTGCTCATGTAGCGCACCGCATCCAGATCGATGCCCTCGATCGTCCAGACCTGGCGGCCGTTGCGATCGCGGTCGAAGTCGTCGCAGACGGTCTTCAGCCCGCGCTCGGTCGCCCGGCGGTGCAACTCGCCGTCGACGAAGGCGGCAAGCTTGGTGGCCATGATTGCTTCGAGTAGGCCGTAGGTGTCGATCGTGCCCGTCTTACCGGTGGCCGGGTCGAGGTAGGTACGAGCGATGCAGACATGGGCGTGGGGGTGGAAGTCGGGCAGGCGGCCGTCGGCGACGGTCTCCTCGGTGGGCCGCGCGAGCCACTGGAAGGTGGTGAACATGGCCAACTTCACCGGCACCCGCTCGGTGTTCGAGCCTTGCTGACGCGTCGCCGGCGGCGCCTGTGCGACGGCGACCGCCGTGCCACCGGCAGCCGCCGGCGTGGGCGCCATCGCGGCGTCCCCGGCTGTCGTCTCGGCGCGCGGGATGGTGCGCCTGCCGAGGCGGGCGTTGTCCTCCAGAAAGGTCCGCGCGTCGGCGACGACCTCGTGCCAGTCGCGCATCATCTCGTCGAACAGGCTGGGGTTGACCTTCTGCGCCGCGAGCATGGTCAGCGCGTAGCCCTTGGGCATGGTCACCACGATCTGGGCCATGTCGGTTCCACCGGAGTGGTCGATGACCGGCTCGGGCGCGCGACTGAGGTCCGGTTCCCCGGTGATCGGATCGAGGGGGTGGGCCATCTTGCGCACGGGGGCGCCGTCGTGGTCGCGGGCCACCCGGCCGGTGGCAGGGTCGATCTCGCAGACCGGCGCACCGCGGCGCTGGCTCAACTGCTCGCCGGTCTGCAGGTGCTTGCCCGCAAAGAGGTTGGGCAGGTCGCCGGCCGTTATGCCTAGCTCGCGACTGATGCCCAGGGCCTCGACGGCGCCGCCGTCGATCTGGGTGCCGTCCCAGACCACGGTGTCGGCGGTGATCGTGCTGCGGTGGCGCCCGGCGGTGTCGTAGTACGCGGCGAAGGACTCGGGCTTGGCGAAGTACTTGGCGATGCCGAAGACGCTCAGGCCAGTCATCTTCATGCCCTGAACGCCCATGCCCACCTCCCCGCGGCACGTGAAAGAGGCTGAGGGTACGGACAGTTCCTATACGGAGGAAACCCCAAAATAGGACTACGTAGCGTGACGAGGAGTCCGCTGCACTCCGAGAGCGAGGAACCCGTTGACCTCGCGCGCGACGTAACGCGCGAGCCCGTAAGACCCAGTGCGACCCACACGCCAAAAGCGACGGAAACAGAGCTAAGAGCAGAGAGCACATGACGCAGCGGCTGCGCCGCTGCGTCAAGATCCGGCCTGCGGCCGGGGCCGGCTGCGCCGGCGGGACTGCACGCGAGTACCGCTCGCGCCAAGATCGTTATACCGCGCCAACTACTCACGGTGTTCGGTTTTAGCCGATCTTGGTGGACGTGTGGGACCACCTGGTGTGGTTGCCATAGGCAACACGCATGCCAGCGTGCGGCCATGGTCGGGAGGGCGCGCTACTCGCCCGGTGCTCGCACACCTCGGATTGGTCTGCAGCCGAGAGACCTCCACACTCCCGCCGGGCAAGTGGTCCGAGCCAGGCGGCGCGTCAAGGTCATGCGGTGGGCGGCGTCTGGTGCGGCGCATCGCCGAGCGGAGGAGGGGCGGCTCCGCACCATTGAGCGCGCGGTGCGTGCTCGGGATTGTCAGTGCCGGCGGGCACGGTGCTCGCGGCATCCCGCGCATCTTCCGGAGACTCCACGATGACCAGCGCACCAATCGGTGATCAGCGGCCCGAGCAGCGGGCGGTGCTCATAGCTGATCTCGACGGACAACCGTTGATCGTGTTGTCCGTGCTGGAGGAACTGCTGCGGGACCTGGCCGCGTGGGAGGAGTCCGACGCCGTCGACCCGCCACAGACCCGCCGGGCGCTGCGGCTGCCGGCGCCGCTGGCCGGTGGAGTGGCGCTGGCCGCGGTGCGGCGGCTGGCCGAGGCGCTGCAGCCGACCCAGTGCCCTGGCCCTGAGCGGGGCCGGCTGCTGGGTCCCGATGGCAGCCATGCGCACACGGCGCTCAGCGTGCTCCTGCTGCCCTGCGCCGACATCGAGATCCTCGCCGCCACCGCCCGCGCGCTGGGCCGGCCGGGCCTGGAACCTGACCTGGTCGATGTGCTCACCGCCTACGCTGACCGGTTCACCGGCCAGCTGGCCGGTCGGCACACTCCGGCGGATCGGGCCGAGTTCGTCGTCGGCATCGCCGGTCTGGCCGGACTGCTGGACCTGGCGCCCACCGAGGCCACTCAGCTGCTCGTGGCCCGCCTGTCGGCCAGCCCACCGGGCCTGGACCTCGCCCTGACCGACGCCGAGGAGGCCGCCTACGCCGACACGCTCGACCGGATCACGGCCATGTGGCCCCACGGCTGGGAGCTGACCCTGCAGTGACCCCGGCACCGACCCCTGCACCGCGATGACCGGCGACATGACCGCCAGCGGCATCCGCGAGGACGCCGGCGACACCAGCCATAGCAGCGCCGAGGGCGCTGTCGGGGTGGTGCACGTGCTGGCCGGCCATCACCTCAGCGGGGCGGGGCTGCGCGCGGTGTGCCGCTGCGGGCACACCGGCCCGCCGCGCCCAGCGGCCGAGCGCGCGGCGGCTGCCCTGGCTGAGCAGCATCCGCTCGATCTCCTGCAGTGCGGTATCTGTGAGCGCCAACGCGTTCCCCAGACCATCCGGCGTCGCCCGGAGGAGGTCGGGCTGGTGATCTGCCCGGCCGGAGGCGGACCCCTGCCCGACCTCGAGTACCTGGCCTGCGCCGATGACCTCGCCACCTGTGCGCGGCTGGCCACCCAGCTGCAGGAACACCTGGAGCACTCGGCCGCTGAGGCCGAGGACTACTGCCGCCGGCTGCTCCGGCGGCACCTGCGCGTGGTCCGCTAGCCACCCGGCACCACCCGGTGGCCCTCGGCCAGCGCTACAGCCGTCCGGAAAGCGGTGAGTGGGTTCGACGAACCAGGAAAGTAGTTCGAGGAACTTCGCGGCGATCGGCGTGCCGCACTGTTCCTGGAACAGGCCATCCGCTTGGGTAGAGCCATGGCTCGCCGAGGACATGGGGGTCGCCCCAGCAAGGGCGACCGCGACCACATCGTCACCCGCCCCAGTCGTGTCGTCGGAGACCTGGTTCGCCAGCGCGCGGACGAAGCCGGCCTAACGATCAGCGACTACGTCGCCAGCGTGCTCGCCAGAGCACATGGCGTGCCCGAAGCCGACCTGCTCACCCGTGACCGCGACCAGGAGGAGCTGCCGCTCGGCAAGACCGCCTAAACGCGGAAAGGGCGGCCCCCGTACGGGAACCGCCCTTCACCGCTAGATGCCGGATCGGTGCTGCCAACACCTACCCCGGCGACACATCCCCTGCCCTCAGTCTTGGGAGGCTTTGTGCTGCCCGCTCATCGTAAGACGATGCCTTCGTTTAGGCCACCGTCACACGGTCGCGACACGCACGAGTTCGGCGGTTTCGCCGGATTCGGGTGCTAGCGGCCGCGCTTCCAAGAACCACTCGTCACGTCGGTGCTGGCATCGAGCCTGCTCCCGGCACGACGGCACGGCTGCCGTCGTGGTGGAGCGCGACGGACTGGCTCGAGGGTGAGGTCCGCGGCGCCCTCGCCGAACGCCGGGACCTCTGCCGAAGCCACCATGTCGACCCCGACACCGTGGTCGCCGTCGCTCGCGGCATGGCCCACTACGCCGATCACCGCACCGGCCGCGACTGTCGGCCCACCAACGCCCGCCTCGTCGAGTTGGTGCGGGTGTCGCTGTCGACCGTCCAGCGCGCCCGACGCGTGCTCAAGGCCCTCGGTCTGGTCGTCGAGCTGATCGCTGGCCGCTCGGTCATGACCCGCTCAGAGCGCCTCGCCGCCTGGCGCCGCGGCTCGTCGCACCGACGCATCGCGGCCACCTTCGCGCTGTGCTCCCGCCGGCACCGTTCAAGATCACAGCCGCGGACTGTGGAGCGTGACACCCCACCCAGCGCTAGCGGAGCTAGGTCCTCAACTCACCATCGGAGAACTCATCTTCAAGCCACCACCGAAACGACGAGGGCCGCTCCGCGGCCCGCTCACAATCAAGAGGCTCCCCTGGGGGAGCGTCGTCGGCCCGATCCGGCGACCAGGCGCCTGGTCGAGGGCGTGAGAGCCCGTCTGCGATGGCTGTCAGACGTCTCGGTGCCCCGGCTGGCACCCACGCTGCACCGCTTCGCTCAGGCCGGCTGGACCCCCCGCGACGTCGACCGGGCGGTTGTCGACGCACTCGCCACCCGAGGCTGGCATCTGCCGCGCGAGCTCCACCAGCCCGCGGCGTACCTGGCGGCGCTGTTGCGCGAGGTCGACCCAGCGGACCGGCCGGGCGCCCTCGACGAATGGATCGCCGTTCAGGAACGCAAGCAGCGGGCCTATGAGCGTCTGCTTGTGCATGGGGCTCCGTGTGCCCACGGACAGCCGGCCGGCGATGTGCCGTCTCCACTGCGGGGACACCAAGCCTGCCCACTCTGTCGCGAGCAGCCAGCAGGTCCGTCAAAAGACAGCAGCCGAATGTAATACGGAGAGCCGCCATACTTTAAGTAGCAGTTGACTACTCGAAGTAACCGACACGCCTGGGTGGCTCCCTAGACGGCTGACATTTGGGGTCTCCGATTGCAGGTCACCAGAAAGGGGACGAAATTATGGGACGTCGCAGCTCGTGCGGAGCTTCGCGACCATCGCGCCCTTGGGCGTGGTGCTGACACAACACGCACACCGCCGAAGCTGGTTACTTCGGTATCTCGCATGCGCGAGAGCTAGCCCCCCGGGTTCGTCCCGTCGGGGCTATGCGTGTATACGCGCCTCGAGTTGCGCGACCTAGGTCTCAGCCCTCATCCTGCTAGAGCCCTCGTGCTCTCCCACGGGACCAACCAACCCAGGGGTCGAAGGCGCTGTGTCAGCACCACCCGCCCAGGGACCGGCGTACCAGCCGGTCCCTGAGCGGGACATCGATGGATCGCGAAACTCAACAGAGATGCGAGGGCTCTCATGAGTCTGTCCAGCATCGCCCTGCCTGAGCAGGGCGAATCGACCAACCAGCCGTCCTGGGCCAAGCGCCTGATCGCCACCGGAGCAGCAGCAGCGGCGATCTTCAGCGCCGGGGCCGCAACTGGCCCCGAGGCGAAGGCGGCGATCTACGACCGCGGCTTGGTGACCGACAGCGTCTACCTCAGCCGCGGCGAGACCAAGGCGCTCGCGCGCGAGGTCGACCGCAACTCGAACACCATCCAGGGCGCCACCGGCCTCGGGTTCGGTGCGGCCTGTGCCGCAACTGGCCTGGGTGGAGTTGCCAGCGCTGCCTGTGCAGGCGTTGGCGCCGTTGGCGCCGGCGTTGTCATGGACAGGTTGGCCAACGCGGCCGAGGACAACAACTGCTTCAGGATTCGCTTCGTGTGGGTTCGTCCGACGCCTAACCCGCTCGTCCGGGTGCCAGCGGTCGTTGGTGTCTACAACGACAGCAGCGGCTACTGTCACGACTGATGTCGATCATGAACCGCGCTGAGTACCGCCTGAGGTTGGCGGCGACCATTGCCGTTGGCATCGTGTTCGTGCTCATCGGCGTGGTCCTGGACGCCACGGACAAGGATGCAGGATGGCTCTTTATCGCCGCCATGGTGATCGCCATCGGAGTCATCCCCGAGGCAGTAGTCCGCCTCCGGCGCCGCAGCAGCTGAGCAGCGCCGACTACCAGTACGACACGAAGGGCGTCTTCCGTAGGGAGGCGCCCTTCGTGCTGTCCGGTGACGAAGCAAGCTCTCAGCGGCTCAAGCAATCCGCAGTGTGCATATGGTTAGTTATGTACGTAGGAACCTAATGCTGTCCGATATTGCCGAGGGTCCACCTGTTTTGTAAGACAGCCATCTACGTTGTCGACCCATGGCACGTCCTCGCAAGGAACCGGAAGGCTTCGCAGCCGGCACTCTGACCTTTCGCCTCGGCGACAGGCATCGAGCGATGCTCGATGAGGTGCTGGCGAAGGACCCGAAGCAATCGCGAGCTGCAATCGTTCGCGCCGCCCTGGAGGAATACCTCGAGCGCCACCCTGGCGCAGCCTGACCGACCTAGGAGGTCTTCGCACGCGGCGCTGAGGCGCTAAACAACCCCATAAATGCAACAAGGACCGGTGTTGGTAGCACCGATCCTTGCAAGTCGAAACCCACGGCCGCGGGCTCACCTAACGAATTGAGCCTTATCGTAGCGGAGCACGAATCGCTCTGCACGACATTCGGTCATGGGTGTCGACGACGCCTGAAAACTGACCCCCTCGCGACGCTCGAAAACTGACCCCCTCCCGAGACCCTGACTCAAGCCGAGCCGGGGAGGGACGAGGTGTTGTCCGTGGAGGATTGGGCGGAGATCCGCCGGCTGCATCGGGCCGAGGGCATCCCGATCAAGCAGATCGCGCGGGTGCTGGGCGTCTCGCGGAACACCGTGCGGTCGGCACTGCGGGCCGATGGGCCACCGAGGTACGAGCGAGTCGAACGGGCGTCGATCGTCGACGAGGTCGAGCCGCGGATCCGAGAACTGCTGCAGGCGTTCCCCACGATGCCGGCCACGGTGATCGCCGAACGGATCGGCTGGACCCGGTCGATGACCGTGCTCAAGAAGCGGGTGGCCGAGCTGCGACCGGTCTATCTGCCGCCGGACCCGGCCTCCCGGACCGCGTACGTGGCCGGCGAGATCGCCCAGTTCGACCTGTGGTTTCCGCCGATCACGCTGCCGGTCGGCCATGGTCAGAGCCGCACCGCCAAGCAGCTGCCGGTGCTGACGATGGTCTGCGGATACTCCCGCTGGGCGGCCGGGGTGCTCATCCCCTCCCGCGCGGCGGAGGACCTGTTCACCGGCTGGTGGCAGTTGATCGATGCCCTCGGGGCGGTGCCGCGGGTGCTGGTCTGGGACGGCGAGGGCGCGGTCGGCCGCTGGCGCGGCGGCCGCAGCGAGCTCACCGCCGACTGCCAGGGTTTCCGCGGCACCCTGGCCACGAAGGTGCTGATCTGCCGGCCGGCCGATCCAGAAGCCAAGGGCCTGGTGGAGCGGCTGCACGACTACCTGGAGCGATCGTTTCTGCCGGGCAGGACGTTCACCGGCCCGGCCGACTTCAACGCCCAACTGGCCGCTTGGCTGGGGCTGGTGAACACCCGTCCCCGGCGGGCGCTGGGGTGCGCGCCGACCGAGCGGATCGCCGCCGATCTGGAGCGGATGCTGCCGCTGCCGCCGGTCGCTCCGGCCACCAGCTGGCGCACCAGCACGCGCCTGGCTCGGGACCACTACGTGCGCCTGGACGGCAACGACTACTCGGCCCATCCCGCGGTGATCGGCCGCCGGGTCGAGGTGCTCGCCGACCTGCAGCGAGTGCGGGTGCTCTGCGACGGCCGGGTGGTGGCCGACCACGAGCGGATCTGGGCCAAGCATCAGACGCTGTCGACCGACGAGCACGTCACCGCGGCAAAGGCGTTGCGCGCCGCCCGGGTCGGGCTGCTCCGCCCGGCCCCACCCAGCGAGGAAGTCGAGATCCGGCCGCTGAGCGATTACGACACCGCCCTCGGCCTCACCGACGGAGGCGTGGCATGAGCCGGGACCTCGACGCGGAGGTGGCGTTCCTGACCCGGGCGCTGAAGGCGCCCACCCTGCGGGAGGCGGTGCCGCGGCTGGCCGAACGGGCCCGCGAGCAGTGCTGGTCGCACGAGGAGTTCCTCATCGCCTGCCTGCAGCGAGAGGTCTCCGCCCGGGAGTCCCACGGCGGCGAGGGACGGATTCGCGCCGCCCGGTTCCCGGCCCGCAAGAGCCTGGAGGAGTTCGACTTCGACCACGCCCGCGGCCTCAAACGCGACCTCATCGCCCATCTGGGCACTCTGGACTTCGTCACCGCCAAGGAGAACGTGCTGCTGCTCGGCCCGCCCGGCACCGGCAAGACCCACCTGGCCACCGGCCTGGCCATCCGCGCCTGCCAGGCCGGCCACCGGGTCCTGTTCGCCACCGCCACCGAGTGGGTCACCCGGCTGGCCGAGGCCCACCACGCCGGCCGACTGCAAGACGAACTACGCCGACTCGGCCGCTACCCGCTGCTGGTGGTCGATGAAGTCGGCTACGTGCCCTTCGAGCCCGAGGCCGCCAACCTGTTCTTTCAGCTCGTCTCCAGCCGCTACGAGCGGGCATCGCTGCTCGTGACCAGCAACAAGCCCTTCGGCCGCTGGGGCGAGGTCTTCGGCGACGAGGTCGTCGCCGCCGCCATGATCGACCGGCTGGTTCACCACGCCGAGGTCATCTCCCTCAAGGGCGACAGCTACCGGCTCAAAGACCGAGACCTCGGCCGCTCCGCGGCCGCCACCGAAGACGCATGACCACGAGGGGGTCAACTTTCGGCCGTCGCTAGGGGGTCAACTTTCGACCGTCGTTGAC